>NZ_AHBC01000003.1:0-38836 GCF_000236625.2 Halomonas sp. GFAJ-1 | reverse complement strand
TTATGATAAATGCAACCTTATGCAATAGTCTTATATTTATCTCTTGAGCCACATTATTTATTTTCTCCTCTTTTTCTTCAAGATTTTTAGAGATCTCTTTTATAGAGCCACATAACACAAGTAAATTGTTTTTAGCTGGACTAACTAACTCTTTTTTTATTTCTTTTTCAAACCACATCATGAGACTTTTTTTTGTTTTAGACTTACTTTTCTCAACCTCTTCAAGAAGGCTCTTTCTCTGCTTTGACTTTGCTTCCTTAAGTTTTTTGTCACGACCATCAGAAAAAAATGAAAAAATACTAAACACAACAACAATGCCTAAAGCAGCCCAACCCACTGGATTCCAAGAGTTAAAAAAAGCAACAGAACTTACAACTGAGGTTATAGCAGCACCCCACCCATTTATTCTTCTATAATCAGCTTCGTTAAAACTTCCGCCCTTATGTGAAATCTCAAACGATAGAGTAACATCTAAACTCTCCTTCATTTCTTTTTTAAATTCATTAATCTCGACTACAACTTCCTCCACGACATCTTTAGTTGCCTGCTCAACTTTATTAGGTATATCGAACCTCTTACAATGCATCTCCCATTGCGTATTTGCATTTTTGCTTTCGATATGATCATCCACAAAATCAGCAATTGAATTAACAAGGGGCTTGAAAGCAGAGTCAACTTCCTGAGCCAAGCGTTTGGGTAAGTCACGCTCTACCTTAGACTGCCATTGAGACACCCTACCTAAACTTGATTCGTACTGCTCAAGCAATTTATCAAGTCTATCACGCTGACTGAGCAGAATAATTCTCTGTGTATCAATATGATGAAGAGTAGAATCTAGAAAAGTTTGCACGCGTCTTACAGGGCCGCTAACTTCCACTTCTTTCTGGAGTTTCTTTAACAGCAAATCGATGTTACTTAGTTCATGCAGTTGCCTAGACTCTTCTCCCTGCATCTTATTAGCGAGGAAGGCTGATTGAGCATGAATGGCAACTACACTTATATTATTTGGATTCATTCCAGCTCGACTAGCCAAATCTTTTAATCTTTCAACATGACCATTTATAACGTCTTCTTTATAGATATATTTAGCTGGATTTTTAAGCGCTCTACGCCGATTGCCTTCACTCTCTAAATCCTTCTTCATATTCATAACAAATATGAGAGGCTTGTTTAAATTATAAACATGCTCAAGCTCAGTGAAAGTAGTATCTTGGATACTGTCACTATTTAGCAAAAACAATACAACATCCGATAGCTCCAATATCTCCCTTGCTATCTCAGTATCTTCTTTTCCGTCATAGGCCCCAAAACCTGGGGTGTCAATAATGCGTAAATTATTCCATTCGTATTCTTTTACATCACGTGTTGTTCTCTGCGCACCCTTACCTATCGTACTTCCATCACCATGAGTGATTGCTTCTCGTATAGTGCTCTTGCCTGACATGGTTTTCCCAAACAACATGACATTAAAAAAACCCAACCTTTTTTTCTGGTTTTTCAGGCTGTAATTGCGCTTTTCTTCTAATGCTTCGTATTCCTTATCCAGGTCATCCTTGATACTCTGAAGGCCAACTCTAAGCTCGCTAGTTGTGGCTAAAGAACCGCTTGCATAATCAACAACTCGCTTAAGGTCTATGCTCAAATCATTTATTGCCGTGTCACAACGACTGAGAAATTCTTGAGATGCCTTGTATTCGCTGCTCGCCATCGTTCGGCAACTATGTAGTGACTCTAGATATTTTTGATACGCTGTCACTGTAAAACCTCTTCTCTCATGGTCTTCAATGCCTGAATAATCAAGTTATAAGGTTCTAGATAAAAGAAGATGAGCTATGCATCTTTACCAACCACCACCTTCACTTCCGCCAACAAATCCCCGAACTTCCCATAATTCACCTTCACACCATCATCCAGATCCAGCGAGATACGTTGGTCGGCATAGTGACGCAGCTTCTCGTCGAAGGTGTTGAGTTCTGCTTGCTGTTTGTAGAGCTTGCTTAATTCTTTTTCGATGCGTTTCGTCTCGGCGGCGGAGGTGCTGGCGTCTTTGTCTTGTTCTAGCTTTTCCACGTAGCTGGCGAGCTTGGTGGTGAGCGGGATGACGTAGTCGGTGCGCATCTCGGCGAGGGTGCTTTCGTTGTAGCGGTGCAGGTAGACTAGGCACTCGAAGGCTTTCTGCTTGCCGGAGGAAAACAGCCAGTAGATGGGGCGTTTCTTGTAGGTGCGCAGGTGGTCTTTGAAGAATTGTGTGCTGAGGTAGCGGCGGATGGTTTCCAGCGCAGCTTCGCCTTTCTTCGGCTTGATGGCGTGCAGGCAGAGGCTTTCGGCGACGAATTCGAGGTTTTCTTGCAGAGCGCTGCGGCCATTTGGTAAAGAGTCGTCGCCCCATACAGTGCGCACGAAGTCGCGGAAACGGTTGGTGGCATCGTCGGGAAACCACTCCTGATCAGTGAGCGGAATGATGGCGTTACCATCCGGGGCGAAGCTGGGCTCGGGGATCTGGGCAAGGTAATCGCAGACGGTTTCGCCCTGGCTGGCAAGGATTAGTCCGGGCTTATCCAGCGAGTAGCGGCCCATCATGCAGCCGATGGCATAACTGAGCAGCTCTTTCAAGGTATCGCACTGGAGCAAAGTTTCCAGCTCTTCCTCGCTGCGATTCCCGCCATACCGATAGTGCGGGTTGCAAGAAAGAGAAATTTCTTCTGGAGGGACTTCTGACGTTAGCTCGTCTTGCAATTCATATGATTCGATAAAATCGTGATTGTTTTCTTCCTCAAGCTTTTGCATCTCTAAAGTTGTTTCGTGCCATTCAGCACGTAAAGTTCCGTAAGCAGTCTCAATTGAGGCCAATTGACAGCCTCCTTGTCTAAGGAGAGGCAGGAAGGTAAAGCTCCATGAATTCTCATATGCTTCCCAATCCGCTTTAGAAATTGTGATTAATCTTTTGACGATTTCATTTTTCAAAATACTTAGCTTTGATGGATGAGGAAGCCTTTTAAAGTCACCGATTTGAAAATGAAATGATGTATTAATAACCTTACTGCTTTTCTCGACAAACTTTGTATTGCAGTACCCTAATATTTTATATAGTTCAGAATTTGATGAAAATGTTGCCGCGTGCCCGGAGACATCGTAAATACAGCCACTAGGCATGTATCGCATGGAAAGATAACCACTGGTCAGATCAGTCCAGGTAACAGCCTCTTTAAAATAGTTGATTGCGCCAGGCAATGAGTATGACTGACCTGACTCCTTTCGATATTCTCGAATCAGCTTACCATGGTCGTAATAATTAACAATATGTTCAATATTTCCAAACCATCTTCTAAATGAACCACCTTTATTATAAGGAACCCATTTTCTTTCTAAAAAATCGCTTTCCTTAGTAGCATTTAAATCAATGCCAGACAAAGAGACTTCATACCAATATCTCATAAAAATCGCGTTATTACATGTAAACAACCCAACTGCTGCATTAATATTCTTTTGAAGACCAATGCTTTGTTCATCAAAAACATTAGCAATTTTTCCACTAAGCCAATAAGCCACCGGACTCCCCGGAATCTTCTTGAAATCATCCGGCTTGGCGTCATAGCACCAGCCGCAGTCGCGATTCTGAATGGCTTCGAGGAGTGCGCCCTTTTTCTCGGCTTCAAATTTCCCGTCCACCAGCCGCAGGTAGGCACCCTGATAATCCGGCTTGGCGATTTTCTCCATCACAAAGGCGGTGGCCGAGACGACTTCGCCGCTAATGCTGTCAAAGGCTCTGCCACCCAGGTGCGCCATAGTGATAATGGTGGTGTTATCCAGCAGCCATTCACGCAGTTTTTCGTAGCTGGAAAGGAACATCCACGCCTGCATATTGATCTGGGCGTTGTAACCCTGCGGTGCTAGTAGGCTAAAGGCGTGCTCCATAAAAATCGCGAACAAATCTGACTTACTGCTTGGGTAGGCTTTTTTGGCGTAATCCTTCAGCGCCTTGTTCATGCCTTTACTGCCCATATAGGGCGGGTTCGCCACCACCGCATCATAGCGCTGCGCCAACACCCAAGCCTGCTGCACAATGGGTAACAACCGCTGGGCGGCGGCTTTCTGCATCATATCGCCGCTATTGGTGAGTTCGCTCAGTTCCTCCAGCAGATCTTTCAGCGGTGCTTCCCATTCATTGGGTACTTCAATCAGCGAGCCGAAGGTTTTGGCTTCTTGAAAGCGCTCAATCAAGTCGGCCATCAGCTTGTAAGTGCGGTCGTTGCTGGAAAGGTTCTGCTGTTCGCTTTCAAAAAGGCTTTGAGATTGGCCCTGGTGCCAGTCGCCGGTGAGGTTGAGATCGCGCCATAGGGTATTGGCATCCAGGTGTTGGCTGCTTTGCATGGCCAACACGTTCAGGCGCACCTTGTTATCAACCAAGCGGGTTAAAATGCGGCGGTCGTCTTCGCGGGCTTTCATCAACAGCGCAAAGCCCGCCAGCTGGGCGGCGCGGTCGTCGATATCCAGGCCGAACAGGTTGTTTTCCAGAATCAGCTGGGGGATGTCGCGGGTACGGTAGCCGCGCTCTTCGTAGATCGCCTTCAACACGTTGTAGGCTTCCACCAGAATGTGGCCGGAGCCACAGGCGGGGTCGAGCACCTTGATGCTTTCAGGGTCGAGGCTGGCCGGGGTGATGGCGTCCAACTGAGCCTGCACCTCAGGTTCCTGATCGGCGGGCTCGATGTAGTACGGCATCTCGGCCTTGAGCGTTGATGCAGGGTAGGTTTGCAGCCACTGGCGGCCTACCGAATTCTGCACCAGGTATTGCACAATCCAGTTGGGGGTGAACAGCTGAGTGGCGGCGGGGATGTCTTCGCTTTTCACCACCTTGCCGATCACTTGGTCTTTTTTCTCGCTGATGTAGAACTGGTAGAGCCAACCAATCACTTCGACATCCTGCCAGTCGGCTTCAGGAATGGCTTCGACCAGCTCGCGGATGAGCGAGTCGGTTTTGGTCAGGTTGTTGGGCAGCAGCAGTTCGCTGGCGTCGTCCAGCGGTTCGAACAGGAACGGCATGGCCTCATGCAGGGCGTGGCACTGGGCCAGCAGCAGCTCGCGGTAGAGGGTTTCATCCTGGGTGCCATCAAGTTTGAGTTCCCGCACACGGGCGGTGTCCAGCCCTGGTAGGTCTACCTCTAAGCATTCCTCCAGAATCTGGAACTGCCCGGCTTCGCCCCCTGCCCCACTCAGCACACGGCGGCCGTGGTCCAGGTAGCCGTGAATCTCCATATAGCGAATGGCGCACAGGCGGTTGAACCAGCTATAGGCGGCCTGCTCTATCGCTTGGGTAAAGCCATCGCGCTGCACCCACGCGGCCAGCGCTTCCCGTGCGCCTTTCAAGTGGGCGGGCACGGTGTGCGTTTGGCCATCCTGGGCGGTCATCACCAACACGTCGCCCTTTTGCTCCAAGGGGGCAATCACCGCACCGCCATTGCCATCTGGGCTATTTTCATCCGGGCTAATGCCCACACGGGCCGCCTGGCGCGTCATGGTGTCGATAAAGCGGGCGCGGGCTTTGGGTGCGTATTTTTTGATGTTGGCGGTGTTCATGGTGAATCCTTAAAAGTGTCTTGCAAAAAGCGCTGGCCTTGAGGGGTTAAGCGGTATTGTTGAAGGCGGCTATTGGGCTTTTCGGGCAGCGTCATTTCGATCAGCTGCTGCTGGCGTAAATTGCCTACTTGTTTATTGAGCTCACCGGAAACGCCCTTGTGACCCAGCTCACGCGCCATGGCAGCTTTCCCCAGCGGCTCCTGCTGCAGTATCAACAGCACTCTGGCTGCCAGCGCTGACTCTAGCCGTGACTCTAGCCGTGACTCTAGCCGTGACTCTGACTGCACTGACTCAGCCTGGGTCACTGAAGCTGACTGCTGGATAGAAACCGGCGTTGCCAGCCGAATACTCAAACGCACGCGATTGGCAATTTCTTCAATATGCGGTTCAGGCAGCCCTTGGACTTGGGCTTCCGAGAAAATACGCTTCACGCCGCTGCCCCACTGCTCTATCAGCCCAAGCTCACGAAACACACGGGCAATCACTGGGTTGCGAATCATGGAGACGCCGCGTTTCATGTCTTCAATGGTCATGCCGGGCATCAGTAGTCCTGGGCTTTCAATCTCGATCCGGTCGTCATAAAACGCAATGCGTATGGGGCTGCCGCGTTGGGAGTAGTCGCTGTGTACCAAGGCGTTAATAATCGCTTCACGCAAGATGGTCAGTGGAATGCTCCACACATCGCGGCGGCGCATGGAACCAAACTCTGCCTGCTTAAAGGCATGTTTTTTAAGAAACAGCTCGATGTCATCTACCGCTTGGGGTAGCGGCGCGTGAATATCTGTCTGGTCGAAAATCTCGACCTTATCGTTACCGCGAAAACGCCCGCACTGAATCCAGGCATCTTCAAAGTGCCATTGGCGCTCGCGGCCAAACAGTAAAATTCCGCCCACGCTGGGTACTAGACGACCTTGATACGAGACAAGTAGCCGTAATGTTCGTAACTTGTTGTCATCAAGCGGTTGTTCGCTGCGAAAGGCTTGCTGTATGGCGTTTTGGTCAAGGTCGTCACGGCTCAGCTCGGGCATGGCCTGAACGTCAAACGTAGTGCCGCTCGCTTGACGCTGCATCTCATGGATGAGCGCCAACCCCGCCTGCCGATTACTAGAACCGAGCCGCACCAGCACGCCGTTTTCTTCGCCAAGCGCTTTGAAAAAGTGGGGGCGAGCACTACTCAAAAACACCTCAATACACACCAGGGTATGTTCACCCACGCTAACCAGTTCAATATTGGGCAGTAGCCGAGGGTGAATGGCATCCGCGATCATGCTGGTAAGGCGCTCTTCCATATCCAGCGGATCATCCACGCCTAGCACCGTGCCGTCGTCGTCAACACCAATAATCAGTTGGCCACCTGCAGTGTTGGCAAAAGCGACCAAGGTTTTCATCAGGGGCTTGGGCGATGACAGGTCGCGCTTGAACTCAAGCTGCTTACCTTCTGGCTCGCTTAGGCGCTGTTCAATGGTCGCGGTGGACATAGGTGCCTCGTTGACTTTTCATGTTTCTTTCCGCTTCTTTGTCCCGCGTCCTAGAACACGGGACAGCAGTGTGTGATGCGCTCTGGCTGGCAAAAAATCATTCATCCATTCCCTCTTGTCGCTGCCGTAAATCTTGTTCAATTTCTTCTACGGTGGGCAGCGAGCCTTTGAGGTTGTCTGGCAAGGTCTCAACCAGGTTGTATTCACTGACGCCCATGGGCTTCGCTTAGGTCAGCGCATTTGCTGAAAATCTGGATATTATGCCCCCAGGGCGTTTGGGCCAGTAAGCCAGCACGATCGGCATCTATACCGGCCCAGGGCGTGTCGGCCAATTTGGCAACAGCCTGTTGCCAAATTGCAGGGTCACAGTAAAACCGGAAGAAAGCTCGACAGTAGCGCAGGTTTTTGGGAGAAAACCCACCAACCTCTGGAAACGCGTGGCGTAGGTCGTTGCTGAAAGCGTTAATAAAACCACTGCCCCACTGTGCCTGGGTTTCTCGTTCGACAATCTGAGCGCCCAGTTCGTAGTAGAGTGCGATCAGTTCGCCATTCGCCGCTAGTGCTGCCCGCATACGAGCAGACTGCACACGCTGCTTAATGCTGCCCAGCCAGGCCTGATAGTCGGCGCGGGTAGAAAGGCTATGTGTCATGCGGCACTCCTTTTAGCAACGCTGCTGTTTTTGCCAACCAACCTATCCAGGCGCTACCGCACCTGTACCCGTTTGCCCGCTAAAAGTGACCCTTCCAGCTCTTTTCTCAGCTCGTCCATAAACGCATCGACTTCCGCTTGGCTTTCCAGGTACACCCCACTATGGACGCGGCTAAGTACGTCACTTACACGCACTCTTGCCACAGGTTTGGGGGCATTCACCGCTGCCGGGGCTGTTGCGGTGTGCGGGCCGTAGGTTGTATCCCGTGGTGCCGTCTGTGTGGCTGGTTTGGGGTTCTCAGGTACCGGTGTTGTGGCGTCTCCCGCAGGCGTAGGCGGCTGCCGCTTGGCGGCTTCAGTCTGGGCATTGTGCAGTGCCTCCAGGCTGGCTTCTTCTTCCTCGACGGCGGTTTCGGTTTGCAGCTGGTAGATCTGCGCGATGCTGACCGATTGATTCACGGAGGCTTTTAGCTGCTGCAGCGGGTGCAGCAAGCGGTTGCTGAGTTCAGCGGTGCCGATGCCGCTTTTGGCTATTTCAGCGCTCACCTTGGCGATGCGCGTATCGATACGGGCAATGGCGTGCTGGCGTTTTTCTTCTACTAGGCCGCTGTTGATCTCATCCAGCGTGCGTACCAGGCCATCCACTTTATTGAGCATGGCGTAGGGGGCGTCGGCGCGGTAAATGCGCTCACACTCGGCCAGCGCTTGCTGGGCCTGGGTGTTTTTCTCAAGCTCTAGGCGGTTCACCGCAAACCGGTTAAGCGCTTGCTCAAGCTGTTGCCAAGTAGTCAGCTGCTTGGTGAAGAAGTCGCTGAGATCGCGGTAGTCCTCTTCTACATCGAGCAGGGTGTCTTGCTGGCTGGCAATGGTTTTAAAGAAATCAAAGCTGTCGTCTAGGCGCAGCAGGCGCTCCACTTCCCGCAGGGAGTTTTCAATGGCGTTGCGGCCAGGAAAGTTGCCCACGTCGGTTTTGCTTTTATACGCCTCTAGCTCACGCCGCCAGTGGGATAAGCGGTCTACGTAATAGCTAAACAGCTCTTTTTCGCTGGTGGGGCCTAGCTGGCCGAATAGCTCTTTGGTGAGGTTACGGGCTTTGTTAAGCACCGCATCTTCGGTTTGGCGCTTTTTCTGGAGGCGCACTTCACTGCGGCGGCGGGCGTTGTTGAGTAGCTCAAAGGCTTCTTTACCGCTCAGCGCGGGGCCAGCGGTATGGAAGGTTAAGCGCCCGGCAGCATGCAGGCGGCCTAGAATCAGCAGCGTTTCACCTTCTGGCCAGCCGAAAGGTCGGTTGCTAAAGCGCTCAATCAGCGGGTTCAATGGCACCGGCTCGCCGCCGTGCAGCGAAATATACTGCTCTACCTCTTTCACCGCTTGGGCATTGCCCTCCTCGCCGTCTAGGTTGAGGTTCTGGGTGCCCAGGTCATCGGCGGTTAATACGGCCTGCAGCTCGCGCATGGGCTCGGGGCTGAGCACTGTGAGCTGGCTTAGCTTGTTGTAGGTGTTTTCTAGCAGGTAGCGGCAAGCGTCGTCTAAACGGGTGTTGAGCTGGCCTCGGCTGAGATCGAGCTTCTGGCCAAGCGCGTAAACGTCCGCATCCAGCAGCATCTCTTCTAAACGCACACGCAGGCGCTTTTTGCGCTCCTGGTTTTCACGGCCACGGTCGGCCAGAATGCGCTCCACGCTGTGGTCGTTAGCCGATAGGTTCAGGCGGATAAACTTATCGGTTTTTAGCAGGGTGCGCAGTTCGTCGGTAAAGCGCTTGTCGTCGGGCAGCTTAATCAGCACCTGCCCGCCGTTATCGCCGCTTTTGTGAATGCAGCCCGCTTCGCTTAGCTGAACGTACTCCACGTCGAGCGGTGAGACTACCTCTACCCTTAGCTGGCTCTGGTAGCGGCTATCCAGGGTGTGGCCATCCAGGTAGCGGCCTATGCTGTAGTCGGTTTTGTTGACCGAGTAGCGGTACTTGGTGCGGTCACGCAGCAGATCTTTGAAAATCAGGCTGGAAAGCTCTTTGTTCTCGTCGCTGCTGGTGACTTCGGTGGCTTTGATCTTGCGGGTGATGTCGCGCTCTTCATTGGTGAGGAACTGGTACTCATCGCCGTTGCGAGTAATCAGGCTCTCTTTTTCCAGCCGTGCCAGGGTGGCTTCCAGCTGCTCCCGAATGGCAATACGGTCATCGTCAATTTGGGTCAGCGAGAGTGTGACTAGGTTATCGACCGTGCCTTTGACCAAATCCACATAGCGGATCATAAACAGCGTGCGTAGGGTTTCGACATCAAACGCCTCTAACACGGGGTTTTCGCTGGCCTGATCAATGGTGCGTTTTACCGCTGTATCGAGAAAGCCCTCTACCGCTGTGTAGAAGCAGTGCATCGGTACCAGTGCGCCAATCGTTTTCTCCTGCACGGCTTTGGCAGCCATGTGGAACGCATCGAGCATCGAGCGCTCGCCGTAGGCCAGGTGCGCGCCGGTCGCCCCTACCTTGCGGATCTCTTCAAAGACTTTTTGCACCAGCTGAAAGTGGTATGGCACAAAGGGGTAATTGGCGATAAAGCTCTCGACGCCTTCGATATTTTTCAGCGTGGGGCCAGAGCGGTCAAAGGTCAGCTGGTTACGCAGAATCGAGCCTTTGGCCTCAAACACGCCTTCCAGCTCGGCGCGTGCTGGGTCGGTTTTCACCAATAGGCGCTTGCGGATCACTTCATCGGAGTTGGAGCTTGAGAGCGATAAGCGGGTTTTAAAGCGCCCGGCGATCTTGGAGAAATCGTTGGCTTTTGACGCGGTCATCTCCCCTAGTACGGCGTCCATATCGGCTTGGGAGGTGACCACGATCCAGGCGCGACCACCGCAGATCGTGCCGAGGTTTTCGGTGAGCGTTTGCAGGGTCAGCATTAAGCGCGTGTCGCTGCCAATAAACTGGCCGACTTCATCGACCATGAACACCATGCGCTGGGTCGCTGACTGCGACTCCAAAAACTCTTTTACCCAGTGGCAGAAGTTTTCTACCGAGACGCTAAAGTTGGTTTCAGACTCCTCAAACCATTTATGCGCCGCTTCAGGAGAGAGATCGAGCGCTGCGCCAATCGCTTGCTCGATATCATCCTGGTAGAACTGATAGCCGTCGCGCTCCTCTTCCCACACCACGCCGCTGGCGTCGTTGAAGGCTTGCTTGAAACGCTCATACACGCCGCGCTTTTCCAGGTGGCGTTCCATGTGGGCAATGTGCGGGTAATCGGAGCTAAAGCCCTGATGTTCGTTAAACACGCGCAAGAAGACGTTGAGGATGGGGTTGCCATCGTCGTTCGAGCTGGCCTTGCTGTCGATGTTGAATAGCACCACATGGGCCGGTTCACGAACGGCCTTGTCGATATCAGCCCGGATAGAGCTATCGACCAGCTTTTGCTCATCAAAAAAGTCGGCGGCTCGCTTGGCTTGGCCGTTGGCGTCAAACGCTTCCGTGTTGGCGAGTAGGTAAGAGAGCGTTTTCAAAAAGTGGGATTTACCCGACCCAAAAAAGCCGCTGACCCAAACGCCCACGCGGTTGGCGATGGAAGGGTCATCCAAGGGGGTGGTGTAGGATTCAAAAAAAGCGCGAAAGTGCTTTTCTAACTCGTTGGTGACGACATACTCATCCAGCTCTTGGTAGATGGTTTCCTGGTCACGCTGGTCGGCCTTGACCACGCCGTTGATTGACCGGCTGAGCGGTTTGAGGAAGAGCTCTTGAATGTGCATATCTGTCCTGTAAATGTTTGAACCCTGGGTGTTTCAGGCTGAGAGGTACCGCAATATCAAAGACCACTGCTCACCGAGCGAACACAATACACCGAATGCCGCCGACCGCTGCGCTAGGGCACAAGCGCAAACGCACGGTAGTAGTTGTTGCTTTTGATCTGCTTAAACAGCGACATCGTTTGCCCGTCGTATCGGCCTGGGTAGAAGAGTACCAAAGGCTTATGGCCAAGCGGCCCGTGTAGGGCATTTAACAAGCTGTGCGCACGCACCATGGGCCATAGGCTACCCACACCGGTAAGCAGCACAATATCAGGGTCATGCGACAAGGAGTGTCGGATAAGGTATGGGGCGAACTTGTCCATGTGCAGCGGCCCACGTAGCGCTTTAAGCAGTGCCGCATCGCCTTTGCTTTTTTGCATGGCAATGGCTTTATCAAGGAAGCCGCGCTCGGTCAGGTAATCCTTTAGCACTTCCAGCAGATTGACCTGCGCCATTTTGATATCAGGGTGCTGGCGTGCCATTAATGAGGGGAGGAAGTTCAGGTAGGCACGCACCTGTAGTTCATGCTCTGGGGCGTAATCGAAAATCCAGAAGCCCAGTTCATTACCCAACCCCTGGCCCGCTAAAAAATCGGGACGCGTGATTTTCTCAGCAACTTGGTTCAAACGCGCCCGTAGCTGATCATCCTCGTGGTGGTTAAAACCGCTGGGGGGTGGGTACTGATCACTCTGTGACATGCGGATGCGTCCCTGTGTCTAGCATGCTTGATGCAAAGCTTTTTCTAATGCAAAAGGCTGGTTGGGTAAGACTATGCCGCTAGCCACCTGCGTTGCAAGGTCTACTTAGTCGGGTTTTGACGTAAGCACGGTTTTTAAGAAAAGAACGAGGTTAAGAAGGCAACATGCACATTTAACGCAGCCGACGGCAACATGCCTGCAACCGTTCGTGCTGGTAGGTTTCAAGCAAGCTTTTAACTTCTGGCCGTAACAGCAAGGGCTGTAACTTGCGCGAGCGACTGGACGCCAATACGCCGACTTCTGCCAACATACGGTACACCACCTGCCCCATTTTACGCTTGGAGCTTTCGGCCCATCCTGCTATTGCTTCATCGCGGTGGGCACGCTCAGCTAAAAACTCATCCCACTGGTAGGCCTGAAGCGCCTCCGACTGAGTTAAGAATGCATCAGTGACGACACTTTCAAGAAATTCTACGAGCAGCAGGTTACGCGCCATAGCTGCACAAAAAGACACCTGTGTGGCGAGCTGGTCGTCGCCATCGCGCAGTGCTTGCCAAAAAGGTGGCTCCAGCTTTTCTAAGCGTTTACGAATAGCTTGCCCCGCACGTTTAGCAGTGGCAGGACGGTTCTTCTGGAGGTAGTTATCAACGATGATTGCCTGGTGCCACTGCCCTTCATCAGCATCAGAGAGCAGCAAATCGGCAACGGCACGGCTTTCGCGCACCATCAGTCCACCGCCGATCAGATCAGAGTTGTAGCTGAAAGAAGTCAAAAGGCGCTCATCAAGGTCAATTACGTTGAAGTTGCAGGCGGCTGATCAGTAACGAGATCAGCTTTCGCTAGGCGCACTGCCCTTTTTAAGCTGTTCCAACAAGCGTTGGCGTTCTGCAGGGTCGAGTTTATCTAACTCAAGGATCAATTCTGCCACGGTATCGTCTTCGCAGAAAAAATAGGGGATGGGCACCTCTAGTGCCTCTGAAAGCCTCTTCAGCAACTGGAAATTGGGCGCATGCTGCCCCTTTTCATACTGCGTCATACGCGCACTCGCCAGATTCGGCTCCATGCCGAGGTATTCACCCAACTGCCTTTGTGTCATACCCGCTGCTTGCCTGGCGGCTCTCAAGCGATCTGGAAGCGGACTGTCCATGAAAACACCATCGCTACTTGGAAAGCCGCTAGGCTAGCGCAAGATGACACAAAAATATGCTAAGAGATTCTTAGCAAGAAAGCAATGATACTTTAAAAAGCTCCCATCAATTCTGTAACTAGAGAATGGCGTCTTAATAAGCTGCTTATGTCTTTGAAAAAAGCTCTTTCGTTGGAATTTTTCGCGTGAATTGAGTACTCACAAACATTTCAGATTCCACGGTTGAATAACGATTATATGAAGAGTATTTAGAAACTTCGCTAATCGGAACATCTTCTAACTCAAGCTTAAAAGGGTTATTCATACCTACAAAAATTTTATCGCATGCATCTACAAAATGATATTTACAAACTGTGTTCTCATTTTTTGACAATGCCACACATAACGCGGCTTCTAAAATTCTTTTAATTTGCCTTGTCTCGCCTCGTGTAACAGAAAACAGAGGAAACAAAATTTCATTACTATGAAGACCAGGAGGTTTTTCAAAGCCCATTTTAGACGCTAATCCTTTAATAAAACGAGTAAACTCAACTCTATCCTCTAAATTTAAAAATTTAAAATAAGGCAACTCTATTGTGCACACCAAGCGTGAGGCCCACTGGGGTTCATTTGATATTTCAGCAGCCCAAGGCATACCAACCAGAACTATAGGAATATTTGCCTTTTCATTTACCAACTTCAATATATTAGCTATTCTTTGCCGCTCTTCAACGGATTTGAATTCTATCAGTTCCTGAAATTCATTAATTATTATCATTTCAGTTTTACACTTTTTTAACATCTTGACTAACGCTTCAGCGAGACCCGCTTCACGCCGCCTCTCTCTCCTTGTATCAGCCCCGAATTGTCCTAAATCCATCATGAGCTGTATCAACATGCTTTCAACATCTGGTTTGCTTGGAATTCTTGAAGCAAGTACAGGCTTAATTACCGTATCATTTTCAACATACTCTGGATATTGAGACTGGAACTCTTGAACCAATCTACTCTTTCCTGAACCAGGGTCTCCTATTATTAACATACACTGTTGCTCACCCCCTAGAGCATGATTAGCCTTAAGCATTTCTAAAGAACTTATGGCTCTAGCAACAGACGAATGCTTAACATAGCAATTCTTGAAATAAATTTGCTGCTCTAATTTTTCATTACTAATTAACATACTCATGAGTACGGCTCTAAATCATCAGAAATTCTTTTCCATTCTTCGTCATTTGGATTCACACCACTGTGTGACTTACTTTCTTCCTCAATATTAACTATTTCCTTACTAGCAAAGCCATCCATGATAGAGCTGGGGTTCTCACTTGATATTCCAAAATAAGCTGCCGCCTTTTTAGTTCCTTTAATTTTTTTCTTTGAAGCGGACACTTCCTCTGCAATCTCGCTCACTCTATCGTCAATCAATTTTTCGGCTTCAGCAACACCTAAATAATCAGTTTTTGAGTTTATGAAATTACGTCGTAATTTACGCCTTACTTTTAGCTGAAAAATACTCAGCCCATCATATAAGCAATCTGGATCAACAGCTGTAACCTTGATATACTCTTTTCTTTCTACCAAATAAACATATATGTAAGAGACATCCTCTGGATCTCTCTTAATAACAACCTTCACTACTTTGCTACCAGGTGGCGGTGGTGTAACCTTGCGATACTCCACTAACTCTTCATTAGTATAATCAATCCCATCAATGCTTATTCCTCCTTTTCTCAGGATGCGCGACTCAGTAGGAAAAGCTTCAATTTTAAAAATTTTTTCTTCAAAACCACTATACAGAGGAGGAGGATATTTTTTACAACCCATTTCCCAAGACAAAGCAGGAATTCTTGTCATTCTGCTATTGGGAGACTGATTATAAATATCTACGACCCAAACATGCATTAGCTCAATGAAATATGAGAAAGGGAGAACTGCATCTTTTTCAGGTTTATAACCAGATAGCTCTTGTGCATTAGAAAAAGTAGTGCCCGGTATTTCTTTTACAAATTTAGAGTTATAAATTGCAAATAGCCTTTCAACTAAAGGTTTTTTCCAAGGCTTACCTACAGGATTAAACTCAATATTTATACCAACTGAAGCACAGAAATACTCTAAATTACTTGACCAGAACTCAGCTCCATTATCCACAACTAGCGTTTCAATTTTACCTTGACAAGGCCAATCTTTTTTGATCATCTGATATTTCTCAATAACACCCTCTTTATTTAAACAAGCATTCATTATGCCGCTTCTTACTGAGTTATAACTTGGCTCCTGAAAGCTAAGATAAAAACCAATTATACACCTACTAAGGCAGTCTATTAAGATTGTTAAATATGGCCTTCCGATAGGTATGAGCAATGTATCATCTAATAAAATTAAGTCTAAGGGTGTATGATCAATCTCAACGCGTTCCATCACGCGCTCTGGCGAGGAAAACTTATTCACAATACGATAATTTTTATCGGCTTCTGCTTTACCAAAACGCCCAACTTCTACTTCGTAGGGAGACATTTTCTTTACACGTTTGTAAAATGCAGATTTTGTTATAGGCTCAATAATATTATCAGGGTGCGCCCTATTATATAATAGTATATTGTTAAAATAATGGTAATAAGCGGTAGACACATGTGGCCTCTCTCTTTTGAGAAATTTTTCTTCCACAGCTCTTTTATAAAAATCCGCATCATCTTTTTTTGAATTGCCAGGGCTTTTCATTAACCCTTTCGCAGACACTAATGATTTCAGCCCAATGTCTTGATCATAACTCTTATGCCACCGTGCTACACTCCGATAGGATGGCTTTTTTTCAATATAACCTTTCTCAAATAGGGAATTGATGATTGGCTCAATATTCTTTTTAGTCCAACCACCTTGAAGTCGCTCTCCAACTAGCATAATAACTTTATATTTGTAATAAGCTTCCTCTTGCAACTTGTTGCTCAACGAGTCAAATGAAATATAAGAAAGATGCTCAGAAGCAGTCATATATTGCGCATCTACAAATGCGGAAGCTTTCCAATTTTGGAAGTCCGGAAATTCATCATTAAAAAAATCAATACTCATGGCTCGCTCCAACCCAAAAAAGGATTCATATCCAAAAATTTCTTCAATATTTATGAAAACCTTTCCCGAAGCGACTAACCACATAACATCAACTAAGATTTCAGATGAGTCAGCACCACTCAGTTCAGAAATATCGGCAATAGTTAAACCCTGAAATTTTCTTATCCATTCGTAAATTTTTTTACGAGATACCACTTCAGTGTAAAGCCCTGCATATCGGTTAATTAACTTCAGATTTTTTAGTTTTGGCATTGAACTAATTTGACGATCAGTGACTAGAATTAGCTCTTTGCCAAGCATTTCAACCGCCTTTTTTTTAGCGGTAAAACGCTGGATGAAATCATGTTTCAAAGCTTCTGGAGGTGGCTTTATTTCAACAAACACCTTCTTGCCTGAGTGGCAGAAAAGCTCAAAGTCGGGTGTGTAAGAGCAAGTCCTGTCTTCAAATTGATAATAAAAGCCTTCTGGCTGAGCAATGAAGGACCTTACCTCGTTGGCATATTCAAAATGAAAGCAGGCATTAAATTCGAGGGAGGACTCAACAGTCTGGACATTGCCATTCTTGTGACTGGCAAATTTATAGATGTGCTTGATAGGGGAAGGACGCAAGGTACGGGTATACATGGCAGTACACCTATTTTTGTTTTATTACTACAAAAGTAGGTTATGCCAACAGAAAAGGCAAAATATGACAGCAGCAGGACATTTTGTGCCATTTTGAAGGAGAAACGACAGAAATGGAGGCGGCCCCAAAAGCCACATCCCGGCACACGCAGCCACCGCTACCGTTGCTCCCTTCCGGGCCTGGCGGGGTTTGCAGTTTAGCGTTGCGGGAGGACCTAAGGGGCCACCATTGCAATGCATAAATCAGAATACGCATTAGTGCTGATTGGTGGCTACGCCCTGATTTGAACAGGGGACCCCATCATTATGAGTGATGTGCTCTAACCAGCTGAGCTACGTAGCCATTCCGACATCAGCGGGTGCAGAGTATGCCTATATTAGAGACAAAAGGCAAGCCAAAACGGCCTGCCTTTTGCTTTGGTCACATGCGTGCTTATAGTGCGGCCTTAACGGCGGGCAGTGCTTCATCGCCGTCGCGGGTTGTTACGCCTTCTAACCACGTATCAAGCACCTCGGTATTTTCATTGAGATAGGCACGTGCTGCAGCTCGCGGCTCTACCCCATCGTCCATAATCGCGCTCATCAGCTGGTTTTCCATTTCCAACGTAAACGTCATATTGCGTAGCAACGCACCTACATTCGGGCACTCTTCAACAAAACCTGCGCGGGTATTGGTGTATACCGTTGCGCCCCCCAAGTCAGGGCCGAAATAGTCATCGGCGTCGGTTAGGTACGCTATGTCAAAGTTTGTATTCATGGGATGTGGCGCCCACCCCAAAAACACCATCCACTCTTCATTAGGCACACGTGAACGAAGCTCTGCCAGCATCCCCGCTTCGCTTGAGTCGACCACTTGCCAGTTACCCAAACCATAAGCATCGTCGTCGATCATTTGCTCAATCAGTTCATTCCCATCATTGCCAGCCTCAATGCCGTGCAAGCGGTGTTCAAACTGGTCGGCGTGCTCCGCTAAATCCTTAACCGAGGTTACGCCAGCATCGTAAACATACTGGGGAACCGCCAGGGTATATTTTGCCCCTTCAAGATTTGCCACTAGGCGCTCTACTTCGCCGCTTTCAATGTAAGGATCACTAATAGACGCCATAGAGGGCATCCAGTTACCTAGAAAGACGTCAAAATCATTATTTCGCATGCCCGCATAAGCAATGGGTACAGAGACAGTATCCACGCGAGGTTCGTAGCCCAACGCGTCCAATACTTCACTTGCCATTGCGGTGGTCGCGGTTATATCTGTCCAACCAACTTCTGCAAAGCGGACACTGCTGCACTCGTTAGCAGAGGCTACCGCGGGTAACCCTGCGGTAATTAGAAGGGCGGCAAGACCACGTGAGTAGTTCGGTTTTATCATTATCAATCCCCTTTCTAGTTTGTCATCACACTGCATTTAGCAAACTGCTTTTAGTACGCAGCCTCTGTTTAACACTCATTTTTATTGATTGAACGTTCAATAAAAAAATGTCATCATAACTAGATAATCATGCCTACCCCTGCTTTTCAAGGCTGGGAGTAACGGGCATTCAACGTCATTAGGAGATAGCTGTGCCTAAGGTGGGAATGGAACCAATACGCCGCCAGCAGTTAATTAAAGCCACAATGGCGGCCATTGATGAGGTTGGCCTTGCTGAGGCAACGGTGATGCGTATCGCCCGTCACGCAGGAGTCTCTGCGGGCATTATTAGCCATTACTTTGGCGGCAAGGATGGTCTACTCGAAGCCACCATGCGGCAAATTTTGACGGATCTCAGCGATGCTGTCGCAGCTCGTCGTCATGCGTTGGAAGATGACTCCCCTCGCGCCCACATTGGCGCCATCATCGAGGGTAACTTCGACCGCACCCAGGTTACCGGCCCAGCCGCTAAAACCTGGCTCGCCTTTTGGGCAAGCAGCATGCACAAGCCCATGCTTCAGCGCCTTCAATACGTCAACGACCGCCGTCTCTACGCGAACTTATGCCATCAGTTTCAGCGCGTTATGCCCCGCCCTGACGCCCGAAATGCGGCAAGAGGATTAGCCGCCATGATTGATGGTTTGTGGCTTCGTGGCGCGCTTACTCCAGATGGTCTTGACGCTGCAGAAGCGCGCCACCTTGCGCACACCTATCTCAATCAGTTGCTCACACACCACGGATGCTTAGAAGAAGCTACCGCTACTAATATTCGCTAAGGAGACCAGCATGGCCACTAAAGACGTACAGCCCCTTTATATTGATGGTCGCCCGGTAGACGCCACCTCCGGCGAAACATTTACCGTTACCAATCCTTTTGATGGCAGCTTGCTCGCTACCATCGGACAAGCAAGTCAAGCGGATGTTGATGCCGCCGTTTCTGCCGCTCAAAAAGGCCAGCGCGAGTGGGCTGCCATGAGCGGCATGCAGCGCTCACGCATCCTGCTGCGTGCCGTGGCGCTACTGCGTGAACGCAACGATGCGTTAGCTGAGCTGGAAACCCACAATACCGGCAAGCCGATCAGTGAAACGGCAAGCGTGGATATCGTGACCGGCGCAGACGCGCTTGAATACTACGCTGGCTTGGCACCCGCCATTGAAGGCAGCCAAATCCCCCTGCGCGACAGCTCATTCGTATATACCCGTCGTGAACCGCTAGGCGTGATTGGTGCGATTGGCGCTTGGAACTACCCCATCCAAATCGCCTGTTGGAAAGCCGCTCCTGCACTGGCCGCCGGTAACGCAGTAGTGTTTAAGCCTAGCGAAGTTACCCCGCTAACGGTGATGAAACTGGCCGAGATTTTCACCGAAGCTGGCTTGCCCAACGGCGTGTTTAACGTGGTTCAGGGCGACGGCCGCGTGGGCGCTATGCTCACAGAGCACCCTGGCATCGCAAAAGTATCATTTACCGGCGAAGTGGCCACCGGCAAAAAGGTGATGGCGGCTGCCGGCGGCTCCACGCTAAAAGATGTCACTATGGAACTGGGCGGCAAATCACCGCTGATCGTATTTGCCGACGCCGATCTTGATCGCGCCGCCGATGCCGCCATGATGGCCAACTTTTACTCCAGCGGCCAAATCTGCACCAACGGCACGCGGGTATTCGTTGAGCACAGTATAAAAGATGCCTTTGAAGCCAAGCTGGTAGAGCGCGTCAAGCGCATTAAGGCAGGCGACCCAATGGACCCCACCGTCAACTTCGGCCCACTAGTCAGTTTTGAGCATCAGGAAAAAGTACTCTCCTACATAGCGCTCGGCAAAGCACAAGGTGCGCGAGTACTGGCCGGTGGCGAAACATGGAACAGCGGCGAATGGGCGAAAGGCGCTTGGGCAGCCCCCACTATCTTCACTGACTGCACCGATGAGATGCGCGTCGTCAAAGAAGAGATCTTTGGCCCGGTGATGTCCGTGCTTGCGTTTGATGACGAAGACGAAGTGATCCGCCGCGCCAACGACACCAAGTACGGTTTGGCCGCAGGCGTTTTTAGCGAAAGTCTAAACCGCGCTCACCGCGTCATTCACCAGCTAGAAGCCGGTATTTGCTGGATTAACACCTGGGGCGAGTCCCCCTCCGAGATGCCGGTAGGCGGCTATAAGGAGTCTGGCATTGGGCGTGAAAACGGCGTCGAGACGCTTAATCACTATACGCAAACCAAGTCCGTGCAGATCGAGATGGGCCCGTTTGAGTCGGTGTTTTAAGGAGTGCTCATGTCTCAACCACGTGAATTTGATTACATCATTATTGGGGCAGGCTCGGCGGGCAACGTACTCGCTACCCGTCTGACCGAAGATAGCGACGTTAGTGTTTTGTTGCTCGAAGCTGGTGGCCCTGATTATCGTTTCGATTTTCGTACCCAAATGCCGGCGGCCCTGGCCTATCCACTACAGGGCAAACGCTACAATTGGGCGTTTGAAACCGATCCCGAACCGTATATGGATGGCCGCCGGATGGAGTGTGGGCGCGGTAAGGGCCTAGGCGGGTCCTCGCTCATCAACGGTATGTGCTACATCCGCGGCAACGCACTGGACTACGATAACTGGGCCAAACAACCCGGCCTTGAAGAGTGGGACTACCTTAGCTGTCTGCCCTACTTTAAAAAGTGCGAAACCCGCGACATCGGCCCGAATGACTACCACGGCGGCGACGGCCCGGTTAGCATCACTACACCAAAAGCGAATAACAACCCGCTTTACCGCACCTTTATCGAAGCCTGTAAGCAGGCAGGCTACCCAGAAACTGAAGATGTTAACGGCTACCAGCAAGAGGGCTTTGGCCCAATGGACCGCTTCGTCACACCTAAAGGCCGACGCGCGTCTACCGCCCGAGGTTACTTGGATACCGCCAAGCAGCGCAGCAACTTAACCATAGAAACCCACGCGGTGACCGATGTTATTGAGTTCGAGGGGAAGCGCGCTGTGGGTGTTCGCTATGAGCAAAAAGGCCAGGTACACCACGCCCGAGCCCTCCGAGAAGTACTGCTGTGCGGCGGCGCGATTGCCTCACCACAGATTCTCCAACGCTCAGGCGTGGGTAACCCAGGGTGGCTTGAAGAGTTAGGCATTTCGGTCGTTCATGAACTACCCGGGGTTGGCGAAAATCTCCAAGACCACCTGGAGATGTACATTCAGTACGAATGCGAAGAACCGATCTCACTCTACCCGGCGCTGAAATGGTATAACCAGCCAAAAATCGGCGCTGAGTGGCTATTTAAAGGCACCGGCATTGGCGCCAGCAATCAGTTCGAATCCTGTGGCTTTATCCGTAGCCGCGATGAAGAAGAGTGGCCGAACCTGCAGTACCACTTTCTGCCCATCGCGATTAGTTACAACGGCAAAAGTGCGGTGCAGGCTCACGGCTTTCAGGCCCACGTGGGTTCTATGCGCTCCGAAAGCCGCGGGCGGATTCGCCTTACCTCGAAAGATCCACATGCCGCGCCTAGCATTCTGTTTAATTACATGGCCAAAGAGAAAGATTGGCAAGAGTTCCGGGATGCCATTCGCATCACACGTGAAATCATCGCTCAGCCAGCCTTTGATAAGTACCGTGGCCGTGAAATCGCCCCCGGGCCTGACGTGCAGTCGGATGAACAGCTTGATGCTTTCGTGAAACAGCATGCCGAAACCGCTTATCACCCCTGCGGTAGCTGCCGAATGGGCGAGGACGCGATGGCCGTCACAGATAGCCAAGGCCGCGTACATGGTCTTGAGGGATTGCGGGTGGTCGATGCATCGCTTTTCCCGGTAATCCCTACCGGCAATCTAAACGCGCCGACGATTATGCTGGCAGAAAAAATTGCCGACCGCATTCGAGGTCGCGCCCCCCTGCCTCGCGCTAACGTAGATTACTATGTTGCTAACGGAGCGCCCGCAAAACACCACTGAACTTCACTTTGCAATTATGACTCAAACGCCACAGCGTAACCCTGTGGCGTTTTTTTATGCCTTGTACTCAGCGCAGAGAACATCCCCCTCACCAATACGCTACAGTAGTGATTACACGCAGGGTGAAGCCCCGCGATTGGGAAGAAGGATTGGTAGGCGCCAAAAACCGTCACAGGAATAGTTCAATCAACTAGCGAAAGACAGCCTATAGCAAGCGAAAGGCTTGCACTGAATAGCGAGAGTCTGCCAAAATTCAAACATTCGTTTAAATGCACTACCCGCTAACAAAACACGAATTAACAACCCACGGAGAGGTTATATGCTAACCCTACTGCTTATTGTGCTCGCCATTGTCGGCTTGCTCATTGTAATGCGTCGGGAGGCGGGTGCTACCCCTGCGCTCGCGGTCCTCGGTGTTCTCGGGCTTGTCGGCGTGTTATTCGGCGCCCCCATTATCGGTGTGTTATTGCTGATCGGCGCAGCCGTAGTTGCGGCTGCAGGCCTACCTGCCCTGCGCAGCAAATGGCTAACGCCACGCCTTTTTGCCGTCTTTAAAAAGGTAGCGCCCAAAGTGTCCGCTACCGAACGCACCGCGCTGGAAGCGGGCAGTGTCTCCTGGGACGGTGAGCTCTTCTCGGGCAAACCCCAGTGGAACAAGCTGCTTGACTTTAAAGATGAGGGCCTGCGTGAAGACGAGCAAGCGTTTATCGACAATCAGTGTGCAAAAGCCGCTGGCATGTGTAACGCCTGGGATATCGCGAAAGAGCGCGCCGACCTGCCCCAAGAACTTTGGGATTTCCTGAAGAAAGAGGGCTTCTTCGGAATGATTATTCCGAAAGAGTACGGCGGCTTAGGCTTTTCTGCTAAAGCGCAGTCCACGGTGCTACAGAAGCTTTCCGCCAACGAGACCCTAATGGTCACCGTGGGCGTGCCCAACTCGCTCGGCCCAGGTGAGTTGCTGCTGAAGTACGGCACTCAAGAACAGAAAGACCACTACCTGCCTCGCCTGGCCGATGGCCGCGAAATCCCTTGCTTTGGTTTAACAGGCCCGCGTGCTGGTTCTGATGCTACCTCGCTACCGGATACCGGTGTGGTCTGCAAACAGATGGTTAACGGCGAAGAAGTCGTCGGCGTTCGCCTCAACTTTGAAAAACGCTGGATTACCCTGGCGCCTATCGCCACTGTCGTTGGACTTGCTTTCCGCCTTTTCGACCCGGAAAAGCTGCTGGGCGACGAAGAAGACCGTGGCATTACCCTAGCGCTGATTCCTCGTGATACCGACGGCATGGACATTGGTCGTCGTCACCATCCTATCGGCAGTCCGTTTATGAACGGCCCGATCAAGGGTAACGACGTCTTTGTGCCGCTGGACACCATTATCGGCGGCCCAGACATGATTGGCCAAGGCTGGCGGATGCTGGTTGAGTGCCTCTCCATTGGCCGCTGCATTACCCTGCCCTCCGGCGCTACCGGTACTGCCCGCTATGCACTTGGCTGGAGCGGTGGTTTCACCCGCGTTCGCCGTCAGTTCAACGTTCCGGTGGCAGAGATGGAAGGCGTTCAGGAGCCCTTAGCACGTATGGCATCCTTGGCTTATATCTCTGCGGCGACGGTTTACCAAACCGCTAACCTGATTGACCATGGCGAGAAGCCTGCCGTGCCGTCAGCGATTTTGAAAAGCCAGCTGACTGAATTCCAACGCGTGCTGCTAAGCGATGCGATGGATGTCCATGGTGGCAAAGCGGTAACCCTTGGCCCGCGCAACTACCTGGGCATTGGCTACAGCGCTAACCCGGTAGCGATTACCGTTGAAGGCGCCAACATTATGACCCGCAACCTGATGATCTTTGGTCAGGGCGCCATTCGCTGCCACCCTTACGTCCTTGACGAGCTAGCGGCGAAAGATGCCAACGATATCAAGGCGTTTGATAAAGCCTTCTTTGGCCATGCGGGTCTAATCTTTGGTAATGCGGCGCGCGCCTTTACCTTAGGGCTTGGCCTAGGCAAATCCAGTGTGCCTTTTGATGGCCCTGCGGCTATTTATGCCCAGGATATTGCACGCCTATCTGCTGGTTTTGGCCTATGTGCCGACGCGGCCATGGCTAGCCTCGGCTCTGAGCTTAAAAAGCGCGAAATGCTCTCTGCTCGCCTAGGTGACGTGCTCTCTAACCTTTACCTGGCATCCATGGTGCTTAAGCAGTGGCAAGCAGGCGATAAAGTAGAAGGCGAAGAAGCCCTTCTGCATTACAGCTGCCGCTTCTTGCTACACCGCGCCGAGCAGGCCTTTGTTGAAATTTTTGACAACTTGCCCAATCGAGCGCTAGGTAAAGTGCTTAACGCTGTCACAATGCCCACTGGCCGTCGTTGGGATAAACCTAGTGACGACCTTGCACGGGACATAGCCCAGCGCGTCTCAAGCCATAGCGCCCTGCGCACCAAGCTACTTGCCAATACATGGGATCAGGATGACGGTACAGAGCGCAATCCGCTTGCCCGTTACAATGCCCTACTGGCTGAGTACGAGCGCGCAGAGAAAATCTACCGCACTGTTAACAAAGCGTACGCCAAAGGCGAGCTGCCGCAGACGGCACTTCACCCAGAAGCGCGAGTGGAAGCGGGCCTAGAGAAAGGGCTAATCAGCGAAGAAGATGCCCAGTTTATGCGCACCTTTGAAGCAGAAGTACTTGAAATGTTAACGGTAGACGACTTCGCCTACGATGCGTTTGCTACGGATAAATCAACCCTGATTGACCACAACGCAACGCCGGCAGCCAAGGCTACAGGCGAGGAAATGAGCGTTAAATAATCCATTCGCCTGCCCTCTAACCGGCCCTCCATTGGGGCCGGTTTTTTTGTGCCCTGCTTTTCTTGACGCTTTCTAAAGCGAAAACTTCTCGCTCATCTCCTTCGCCAAACTCTCGCAGCAACCGCTCCCTCTTCTTTTCTAACGTTAGCATGGCCTTAGACATAAGTTCAAAGGCCCAAATACGGGTATAAAATGCGTTGCAAGTTCGAAAATGATCAGCTAGCCTTTCGTTATTGAAAATCCCTGTGCGGAAACTGAGCAATCTAGTGCAGATTCCAACACCATAGCCACCATCACGCTCATCAAGCAATAACGATTTTCAGTAGCATTTTTCCAATAACAATGACGCTAGCGAGATCGGCATGTCCTTATATTTGCAGCATATTGACCACGTCGTTGGCGGGGTTACCCATATCAGCAGGATGGAACTTGAGTTAGAGCCGGGGTCGTTTAACGTGCTACTCGGGCGAACTCTGGCGGGCAAAACCACGCTAATGCGCCTAATGGCAGGTTTGGAACAGCCCTCCCAAGGAAAAATCTTCATGGCTGGCAAGGACGTTACTGGCGTTTCCGTACGAAAGCGCAACGTCTCTATGGTTTACCAGCAGTTCATCAACTACCCCAGCCTGACCGTGCGCGACAACATAGCCTCTCCCCTGAAGCTTGCCCACACCCCTAAAAAAGAGATTGAGCATCGCGTCGGTAAGATTGCTGAAATGCTTCGCATAGCGCACCTGCTGGATAGGTACCCACAGGAGCTATCCGGCGGGCAGCAGCAACGTACTGCAATGGGCCGCGCCCTGGTAAAAGAAGCTGACCTCATCTTATTCGATGAACCGCTTGTCAACCTTGACTATAAGCTTAGAGAAGAGCTTCGCGACGAGCTGCGTGAACTGTTTAAAGAGCGCAACTGTATTGCGGTTTATGCCACCACAGAGCCTAACGAAGCGCTAGCATTGGGGGGCAATACCGCAGTGCTTCATGAAGGTAAGCTTCTCCAGTACGGCCCTACCGACCAGGTTTATCGCCAGCCTAACAGCCGTTATAGCGCTGAAATGTTCTCAGAACCGCCTATTAATATTGTACCTGGAACCCTAAGCACTGCGGCTATCTCCTTTGACCCCTCTTTAAGCTTTCCCTGTGACGATGGCTTACAAAGCCTATCGAATGGCACCTATGATTTTGGGATACGCGCCTCGCATATCACCCTGTCACCCACATCGCCTAGCGATATAGAGCTGCCGGTGAATGTTGACGTCGCTGAAATAAGTGGATCTGAAACCTTTTTACATGTCAGCCATGAGCGTTTTCCGCTCGTGCTTCATCTAACTGGCATTCACGAATTTCACGTCAACACACCTATCAAGGTTTACTTCTCCAGTCGTCAGCTTTACGCCTTCGATAAACAGGGCAGCACAGTGCACGTGCCCGCAGGCCAAGGAGGCACTGTCAATGGCTGAAATTACGCTTAAGGGACTTGCCCATAGTTACAGTAAAACCCCGACGGGAAGTGACGATTATGCGATCCGCCAAATGGATCACGTCTGGCATCAAGGCGGTGCTTATGCATTGCTTGGCCCCTCTGGCTGCGGCAAGTCAACGCTACTAAATATTATCTCTGGGCTGTTAGAGCCTTCAGAAGGTGATGTGCTATTCGATGGGCAGCGGGTTAACGAACTTCCTCCCGAAGAGCGCAATATTGCTCAGGTATTTCAGTTCCCTGTTATCTACGACACCATGACGGTGTATGACAACCTGGCGTTTCCGCTTCGCAACATGAATATCCCTGAATATCGGCTCGATCCCAAAGTACGCGAAGTGGCCGATATCCTAGACCTCACGCCACTGCTCTCGCGGAAAGCCAAAAACCTCACTGCCGATGAGAAGCAAAAAGTCTCCATGGGCCGCGGGCTGGTGCGCGACGACGTCTCGGCCATCCTGTTTGACGAACCGCTGACGGTGATCGACCCGCAGCTCAAATGGAAGCTACGCCGCAAGCTCAAAGAGATTCACGAGCGCTTCAATATCACCATGATCTATGTCACCCACGACCAGCTGGAGGCGTCCACCTTCGCCGACAAAATTGCGGTCATGTACGATGGCCAGGTGGTGCAGTTCGGGACGCCCCGGGAACTCTTTGAAAAACCGGCACATACCTTTGTAGGCTACTTTATTGGTAGCCCGGGTATGAATTTCATGAGCGTCGCCCACCAAGAGGGCAAAGTGATGTTTGGCGAGCGGGCGTTACCTGTGAGCGAAGCCATACACCGTAGCGTCGCGACCGCTAGCTCCAGCAATATCAAGCTCGGCATTCGCCCGGAGTTTATTACGGTCAGCAACTCCCCAGAGACTGGCAGCGTACCTATCGAGGTCGTCAATCTACAAGATTTAGGCACCTATTCGCTGTTGAGCTTCACCCTGAACGATCAACTCTTCAAGGCACGTCTACCTGAAGGGCACGCCCCAATAATAGGTGATGCTGCCTATGCCGTGTTTTCTGATCAACACATCGCTCTCTATATCGACGAATATCTAGTGGAGATCGGCCATGAATAACAAAGTGCAAAATAACCGTGCATGGCTTTTGGTTCTTCCCATGCTGGTTCTCGTAGCATTCTCCGCCCTTATTCCGCTAATGACGGTCGTTAATTACTCGGTGCAAGACGTACTAGGCCCCAATGCACGCTTCTTTACCGGCACGGAGTGGTTTGAAAGCATTTTAAACGACTCAGCGCTTCGTGCGGCCTTTCTTCGTCAAATCCTTTTTTCGCTGACCATTTTGGCTATTCAGGTTCCCTTGGGTATCGGCATTGCCCTCATTATGCCCAAGCGCGGCTGGCAAGCATCAGCAGTACTGATCTTAATCACCCTGCCGCTGCTAATACCCTGGAACGTTGTAGGCAGCATTTGGCAAATTTTCACAAGGGGCGACATTGGCCTAATGGGATGGGGCCTGAGGGAGATTGGCATCAATTACAACATTACCCGCAATGCAGGTGATGCTTGGGCCACGATTATCTTGATGGATGTTTGGCACTGGACGCCGCTCGTCGCCATGCTTTGCTATAGCGGCCTGCGCTCAATCCCTGAAGCTTACTACCAAGCCGCGCGCATCGATCGCGCTTCAAAATGGGCGGTATTCCGTTATATCCAGCTCCCCAAGCTTACCAACGTGCTGGTCATTGCGGTGCTGTTACGTTTTATGCACTCGTTCATGATTTACGCCGAGCCCTTCGTACTTACCGGCGGTGGCCCGGGTAGTTCAACCACTTTCTTAAGCCAATCGCTGGCCACAATGGCCATCGGCCAACAAGACTTAGGCCCTTCTGCGGCATTCTCCATTATCTATTTCTTGGTCATTTTGCTGGTGAGCTGGGTGTTCTACACCACCATCATGCACATGCAAAAAGATAAGAACCCGCACGGGGGAGCATGATATGTACCATCTCGAAAATTCTCAGCAAGGTGAAAAGTACAACACCATTTTCAGCAAGACGACCCCCGCTCAGCGCCGTCGTCGGAATGCACGCAGCCGGTGGCGTTCGCGGGTGCTGTTAGGCCTGTATCTTTTCCTGATGATTCTGCCAATTTATTGGCTAATCAATATGTCGCTCCAGACGAATAGCGAAATTTTGGGTTCCATGACACTGTGGCCCCAAAACCTGACGTTTGATAACTATATTGGCATTTTCACTAACTCAAGCTGGTACATGGGCTACGTCAATTCGATGCTGTACGTTGCCATGAATATGCTGATCACTATTTGTGTCGCACTCCCGGCGGCTTATGCGTTTAGTCGTTACCGTTTTATCGGCGACAAGCATCTATTTTTCTGGCTACTCACTAACCTGATGGCGCCACCTGCGGTGTTTCTGCTGCCCTACTTCCAGCTCTACTATTCGGTGGGCCTGTTTGATACCCACATTGCCGTAGCGCTAGCCCACTGCCTGTTTAATATCCCGCTGGCTATTTGGATTTTAGAGGGCTTTATGAGCAGCGTGCCGAAAGAGATTGACGAAACGGCCTATATAGACGGTTACAGCTTTCCGCGCTTCTTTATCAAAATTTTTATACCCATGATCCGCTCTGGCATCGGCGTCACACTGTTCTTCCTGTTTATGTTCTCTTGGGTAGAGCTACTGCTGGCGAGAACATTGACCGCTACTAGCGCTCAGCCAATTGGCATGATTATGACCCGCACCTCAACCGCATCAGGCATTGATTGGGGAACGCTGGCAGCCGCTGGAGTGCTCACCATTGTGCCGGGTATTTTGGTGGTCTATTTCGTTCGTAACCATATTGCTAAGGGCTTTGCCCTCGGCCGTACCTAAGGAGGCGTTGCTATGACGTGGATGGTATGGACAACTCCAACAGCTCTGTTCTTTTCATCAATTGCCGCCATGCTAGCCGGTATGACGCTATGGGAAATTTTATCGCCCACGATTGAGCGAAAAGGTTTTTTACCCATTAGCACTACCCGTGGTGACCGGCTATTTATTGGCTTGCTATCGGCTGCCTTTATTCACCTAGGAGTTATCGGTTTTACAACGCTCTCTATCTGGATTGCACTAGCACTATCAGCGGTATGGCTGCTGGTGTTAATGCGCTGGGGCTAATGCAACAAAGCGCCTCCAGCGTTACGGAAGTATCAAGGATGGTCTCAACACCAAGGAAGAACACAACAAAACGAGGTCCACATGCGTAACATACCTTTCCAACTCACCACCCTCGCCGCTGGCTTTATGCTTGCATCGGGGACGCTGTTAGCCGACAACCATGACGCACGGGCAATTGCTGAGCGTCTGGTAGACGAGCATTTTCAAAACTCCACGCTAAGTCGTGAAGAGCAAATTGAAGAGCTTCTCTGGTTTGCTCAAGCGGCCGAACCCTTTCGGGGTATGAACATTCAAACGGTAGCCGAAGGCTTAACCACCCACGTCTATGAAAGTGAAGTATTGGCGGAAGCTTTTAGCGAGCTGACCGGTATTAACCTCACCCATAACATCATCGGCGAAGGTGACTTGGTCGATACGATGCAGAACCAGATGCAGTCCGGTAACAGTATCTACGATGGCTATATTAACGACTCTGATTCTATCGGCACCCATATTCGCTATGGCACCACCATCAACTTGTCTGAAGCAATGCAGAATGAGTGGGCTGACCTTACGCTTCCCACGCTAGACCTAGATGACTTCATCGGCCTGCAATACACCACAGGCCCCGATGGCAGTATCTATCAGCTGCCTGCTCAGCAGTTCGCCAACCTCTACTGGTTCCGCTATGACTGGTTCCAGCGTGAAGACCTGCAAGAGCAGTTTCGGGAGATTTACGGCTACGACTTAGGCGTACCCACCAACTGGACCGCGTATGAAGATATCGCCGAGTTCTTTACCGTGCATGTAGGCGAGATTGATGGAACCCGAGTTTATGGGCACATGGACTATGGCCGCCGCGACCCCTCGCTGGGCTGGCGATTCCATGATTCGTGGCTCTCCATGGCAGGTATGGGAAGTCCCGGCGTGCCTTTCGGTAACCCCGTCGATGATTGGGGCATCCGAGTTAACGAAGAGAGCCAGCCGGTCGGCGCCAGCGTAAGCCGTGGTGGTGCCACGAACTCACCAGCGTCGGTTTTCGCAATGCAAAAAGCCGTGGATTGGCTACGTGACTTTGCGCCACCAGAAGCACAAGGCATGACCTTTGGTGAAGCTGGCCCGGTACCGGCACAGGGTCATATCGCTCAGCAGATCTTTTGGTACACAGCCTTCACTGCGGATATGACCGACCCATCGGTTGCCGTCACCGACGATGAAGGCAACCCGCTGTGGCGCATGGCCCCTTCCCCCACCGGCCCCTACTGGGAAGAAGGCATGAAAGTGGGCTACCAGGACGTAGGGTCTTGGACCTTCTTTGACTCAACCCCCGAAGACCGCCGCAGCGCAGCATGGCTGTTTGCCCAGTTCACCGTAGCGAAAACAACGTCGCTTGAGAAACTGATGGCTGGCCTAACGCCGATTCGCGAGTCTGACATCTTCTCCGAGCAGATGACCGAAATGGCTCCCAAGCTGGGTGGTTTGGTGGAATTCTACCGCAGCCCGAACGAATCCAACTGGACGCCAACCGGCACCAACGTACCGGACTACCCACGCATGGCGCCGCTGTGGTGGCAAAATCTGGCACCGGTCATGAGTGGTGAGGTTACGCCCCAGGAAGGCTTGGATAAGCTCGCGGCTGATATGGATAACACCATGCACCGTCTTGCCCGTGCCAACGTCTTCGACAGCTACGCGCCGGTACTAAATGAAGAACGCGACCCTCAATACTGGCTTGACCAGGAGGGTTCTCCGAAACCTAAGCTCGACAATGAGATGCCTCAAGGCACCACCGTTCCTTATGATGAAATGATGGAAGCGTGGATGGAAGCAGGTACACGTTAATCCTTCCCAGGCGGGCTACGGCCCGCCTATTCCAGCGTTTCATCAGTGGCAAGCAGGCGTTTTGCCTACTCACATATTGAGACCGTAAACCCAGGGCTTTTTCTTTGTTAACTGGAACCGCTATGAAACTGCGTAATCGCAATATTGAGAAATTGCACACTGAAGAATTCGACGCGCTCATTATTGGCGGTGGCATCAACGGCGCTGCCACTGCTGCTGCCCTAGCAGGCAAAGGCGCTAAAGTTGCCCTTATTGATCGTGGTGATTTTGCAGGCAGTACCAGCATGCACTCCTCCAACTTAGTGTGGGGGGGGATTAAATACATGGAAAGCAAAGACTTTGCACTGGTACGCAAGCTATGTAAGAGCAGAAACCATCTGATTAAAAGCTACCCTTCGACCGTGCAGGAGATACGTTTTCTTACCACCATTACTAAAGGTTTTCGTCACTCCCCACGCTATTTGTGGGCGGGCACGTGGCTTTACTGGCTAATGGGCAATGGGTTTACAAAAATACCGCGCTTACTGTCGCCAAATAAAATCAAACAGGAAGAGCCCATCATTAATGTTGAAGGCTCAATTGGCGGGTTCGAGTACTCAGACGCATACCTCCACGACAATGATGCCCGCTTTGTTTTTAACTTTGTTCGTCATGCTCTTGATTATGGTGCTACAGCCGCGAACTATGTGGAGTCACTGGGAGCCGAACGCGAAGGTGATTGGTGGCTGACTAAGGCGCGTAATGTAATGGATGGCAGCACCTTTACCATCCGCGCCAAAGTGCTTATTAACGCTGCTGGCCCGTGGGTAGACCAGCACAATGCATTAACCGGTCAAAAAACAACCCACCAGCACATGTACTCCAAAGGTATCCACTTAATTGTTCCGCAACTAACCCGTATCAAGCGAGTTTTGGCATTTTTTGCCAGTGATGGGCGGTTATTTTTTGTCATCCCCATGGGTAATCGAACGTGTATTGGCACCACTGACACTCACATGGAGCATCCAGAAGTCGATGTAACCGCAGACGACATTGCTTTTGTGCTTGAAAACATCAATACGCGCTTAACCCTCAAAAACCCTCTTACGGCCGATGATATTATTTCTACCCGGTGCGGCGTGCGTCCGCTGGCCATTAAAGCTGACCAGGGTAGTGATCGTGATTTTTTACAACTCTCTCGTAAGCATGTTATCGATACCAACACCGAGAGCGCGCATATCAGTATTTTTGGCGGCAAGCTTACCGACTGCCTCAACGTCGGCGATGAGATTGCCGACGACGTAGCGAGGCTAGGCGTTACGCTCAGCGACCCGAACTTTCAGTGGTATGGTGAGCCCCCCCTCCCCGTCAAGCAACAGTTTATGGATCAAGCGGCACGCATGAATCTTGATGCCATGACCGCTGACAGCTCCTCTGAGCCACTCTCTTCTCGCTTGTGGCGACGCTATGCTGAAAAGGCCATGGGAATGCTTGAGGAAATCCGTCAAGACCCCTCTGAAGCCGATATTCTTATCGAAGGTACGGAGTACATACGCTGTGAGCTAGCGCATGCAAGGGATCACGAAATGATTACCCAGCTCGAAGACTTCTTACGTCGGAGAGCAAAAGTCTCTTTGGTCGTTCAACACGAGCAACTACGCCAATCAAAAGGGCTGAAAGAAGCTTGCAAAGTACTGTTTGGCGAAGAGGCAGAGGAGCGTTTTAACACGTATTTTGAACAGAATAGAGATACATCTCAACCGCCTCAGACAACTATCGAAGGTCAATAACTTTGAGTAAAAACGGTTCAAAATAAGACTGCAGGCAATAAATAAAGAACAAAGGAAAGAATTATTGAAAACCCCAGGCGCGAAATTATTTTAATGCCCCATGGGCAGTCTTTATTACTAACCAACGCTTTTATAGATTAAATCAAGTGGCTAAACAATTAGCGCTCGCTTGTTTCTCTTCGCTTTTCTTGGTTTTCTAAAAAAATGCCCCCTCACGTGTGAGGGGGCAATAATCATTGCGAGATAATAGTGATGCAAGCTAATGGCAGCACTACTCCTCGTTTTCTACGAGCAGTTGAGAGTCGCCCGCTAACACTTCATCCCACGCTTCTTCTAAGGTGTAACCTAGACGGCTATCGATGGTATCGATAACTTCAACAGCGTGTTGGAGCGACTCGCGATTGCCCTTCAGCGCGAGAACTAGCTTAGCTAAGTCCTGCTTGCTGAATGTACTAGCGATACGGTCGGCTTGTTGGCTCAATTCGGTGCAGTTCATGGTCAATCCCTCATGGTATGGTCAGCCGCTGCTTGTAGGTCGTAAAACTCGTTTACTGAAGAAAACAAAGCAGCCATCTTAATTAACGACGATTGGTGACGTTGCTACGCATGCTGAGCCGGATAAGTGCTCAGTTCGGTAACTGCGATACGGTCACAAGCTTTGCAAGACCTTCGCCTTTGGCACCTGGGTACAACATAGTGCCTCGGTTGTAGCAAGGGATCAGTTGAGTCATACCGGGATAACGATACCCCTCCCTGATCCATGACTTCACTATGGTTCACGCAAGCGATACTCACAATGCGTCATTGGCAGCAGGAGCGGTTGTAGCTTGACTACATCATGGCGATGAAAGGAGGTTTGTTGATTGATACTTTCAAGAACGTTGCTAAACGACTGTTTTAAAACAAACAGGCTATTTTGATAAGCGGAGAAATTCGCCTTTAATTACCTATTAAAATATTAATTGCTTAAAACAAAGTTTGTCGACAATTTAAAAACGAGTGCATTTTACACCGAGCAGCTAATTTCACCATACGACCAAGGGTGATAACGCGCAAAACGGTGACAATAAAAACGCCGCTATTGCAAAAGCGGCGTTATCAAAGCACTGGTGATGTGCGCCCTAGAATGATCGCACACGCGATACCGCATCCTGCCACCCTTGATAAAGGTGCTCGCGCGTCGTCTCATCCATCATAGGTGTAAAACTTTTTTCGCAACGCCACAGCTGCTCTATCTCTTCTAAAGAGTCATACCACCCTAAGCGCAGTCCAGCCAAATAAGCAGCGCCTAGCGCAGTGGTTTCAAGGATAGTGGGCCTGTCTACTTGGACATTGAGCATGTCAGCTAAAAACTGCATCACCCAGCTATTTTTGACCATGCCACCGTCGACACGAAGGTTTTTCGGTGCCGCTTCCATGTCGTCATTCATGCAGTGCTGTAGGTCGCGGGTTTGATAGCAGACAGCCTGGAGACCGGCGGCGACAATCTCAGCGATGCCAGTGTCTCGGGTAAGTCCAAATATTGCCCCTCGGGCTTTTGGGTCCCAGTGGGGAGCGCCTAGCCCCGTAAAAGCAGGCACTAGGTATACACTGTGGCCACTTCGGGTTTCCCGCGCCAGGGCTTCTGTTTCCGAGGCGTCTGCAAAAAGATTTAAGCCGTCACGCAGCCACTGTACCGTAGCGCCTGCGACAAAAATGCTGCCCTCCATGGCGTAAGTCGGCTTGCCGTTTATCCGATACCCTATGGTTGTCAGCAGCCTATTCTGCGATAACGAGGCAGTAGCCCCCGTATTAACAATCATGAAACAGCCGGTACCGTAGGTGCTCTTCCCCATCCCCGGTTGAAAACAGGCTTGGCCAACCAAGGCGGCTTGCTGATCACCGGCAACGCCAGCAATAGGCAGCGCTTTGCCTAACCAAGAGGCCTCCAGGTTGCCAAAATCGTCGCTTGAGTCCTTCACTTCCGGCAGCATATTGGCGGGAACGTTATACAGCTTTAAAAGCGACTCATCCCACTGCTGGGTATGGATGTTAAACAGCGCTGTCCGCGAAGCGTTAGTCGCATCGGTCACGTGTTTACCACCGGTTAACCGCCATATAAGAAAGCTGTCTACCGTACCAAACGCCAATTCACCACGCTCAGCCCGCTCACGAGCGCCCTCTACATTATCCAGAATCCAAGCAAGCTTAGTGGCTGAGAAATAGGGGTCAATTAACAAGCCCGTCTTAGCCTGAACTTCCTCAGTGTGGCCTTGGTCGCGAAGCGCCTGACACAGCTCAGAAGTACGCCGATCTTGCCATACAATAGCGTTGTAGAGGGGCTTTCCTGTTTTACGATCCCAAACAATCGTCGTTTCACGCTGGTTGGTAATACCAACGCCGTCAACTTGCGAAGCGGTAATATTTGCCTTGACTAGCACCTCTTTACAAGTGGCGAGAACGGTCTCCCAGATGTCTTCCGGGTCATGTTCGATCCAGCCATCTTCAGGAAAATGTTGAGGGAACTCCTGCTGGGCGACAGCGGCAATTTGCCCCTGCCGATCAAACAGAATAGCGCGGGAGCTGGTCGTACCTTGGTCGATGGCGAGAATAAAAGAGGTCATATAACATTCGCTTTGTTGTAGGTTTCTTTCGCATTTATGTTTTTACTTTCGCTTTATTATCATTCAAGGCTACCCTAGCCTCCAAAAAGGTCAAGTGCGAACTTTCCACACAACCAGAAGGTTTGCATAGCAACGATGCAATATTTCGCACTATTCAATATCAGTGCTATGCAATATGCAGCGCTACGCCATGTTGTTTAAGCAGTTGCATAATCGTTTCAGGAGGGGCCCGGTCGGTAAACAGAGCATCTAACTGAGAAATATTACCCTGGCGAACAACAGGGTTACGACGGAACTTCGAGTAGTCAGCCGCTAAGTAAATGCGCCGCGAATTAGCAATAATAGCCTGGGCAACGCGTACTTCCTGGTAGTCAAACTCCAGCAGTGAACCATCTTCATCAATACCACTGATCCCGATAATGCCGTAATCCACCTTAAACTGGTTAATAAAGTCGATGGTTGCCTCGCCAATAATACCGCCATCCCGTGAGCGCACCTGACCACCGGCAATAATCACCGTGAAGTCTTCTTTATGCTGAAGAATCGCCGCCACGTTGAGGTTGTTGGTGATAATTTCTAAGCCCTGGTGCTCCAGCAACGCTTGGGCAATCATTTCATTGCTGGTGCCGATATTGATAAACAGCGAGGAGTGGTTAGGGATATGTTCTGCTAAACAGAGGGCAATGCGCTCTTTCTCTTCCAGGTGCAAGGTTTTACGCGTGCTATAGGCCGTATTGACAGTGCTTGACTCAATTCCCACTCCACCATGTACCCGCCGCACTCGGCCTTCGTCGGCAAGAGTATTCAAATCTCGGCGAATGGTCTGCGGGGTGACTGAAAAGTGGTCGGTGAGCTGTTCTATGCTCATATAGCCGTGCTGTCGAACGAGCTCGACAATGGCATCCTGGCGAAACTGTTGGTTCATAGGCCCGGCCTGTTAATTATTTGTTTATCTTTGCGCATAGTAGATTAGCAAAATTTTCGTCACTTATAACTGCCCCATAGAAGCTACATCAAAGCGGCCACACCCAAAGGATCATAGGTATCGCAACCGCCAGCACCACTAAAGAAAGAGGCAACCCCAATTTCCAGTAGTCACCAAATCGATACCCGCCGGGGCCAAGCACGAGGGTGTTCGACTGGTGGCCAATCGGGGTCAAAAACGCACAGGAAGCACTCACTGCGACAACCATCAAAAAAGGATCCATGGAGACATCAAAGCCGCTCGCTAAGCTTGCCGCTATGGGTGCCATTAATAGCGCGGCGGCAGCGTTGTTGACCACATTGGAAAGCAGCATGGAGATAATAAACAGACCCACCAATGAGACAATAATGGGCCATTCGACGCCAAACCTAAGCAGTGCATCGGCAATAATTTCAGCCCCACCGCTGGTCTCCAGTGCCTCACCCACGGGCAGCATTGCCGCTAGCAGCACAATCACCGGGCCATCAATGGCCTGGTAACCCTCTCGCAGCGGCAGTACACCGATGAGTAGCGAGATTAATGCCGCCGTACTCATCGCAACCGCTGCAGGCAGCAAATCAAACATCATGGCCATAATGGCTAATGCGAAGATACCTATCGACATCGCCAATTTGCGCGGCTGACCTAAGTGCAGCTCGCGGTTAGCCAAAGGGAGACAACCTAAGGTGGAGAGGCTTTCAGACATTTCATTTTCACTACCCTGAAGCAGCAATACATCGCCAGTTTGAAAGCGAATATCCCGCAGGCGCTGTTTCAAACGCCCACCATCCCGCGCTACGGCCACTAAATGCAGGCCAAACTGCTGATTTAAGCGCAGCTGGCGCACGCTTCGGTTCACCATTATCGAATCGTTGCGCACCACTGCTTCAATTAGCTGCAGGCCTTCAGTATTCACCGGCTGACGTTGGTCAGCGTCTTTATCTTGAGGGCTATCGTCTGCACTCTCAGCGTTCTCATGACCATCGTCGGCGTCTTCGGGTTCCGCAATGGCGCTTAAACCTACCTTGTCTTCAAGCAGCTTCAGTTCATCGGGGCCTGCTTCAAGCAGGAGAATATCGCCCTCTTTAAGCACCCCGTGAAAATTATAGCCCGCCCTACGGTCGTCGTCCCGAACGACCGCGAGCACCGGGATCGTCTCTTCTAACTCATCACGCAACTGCTGCAGAGTCAGTCCATTGGCTTTGGAGGCTTCCGTTACGTTTAATTCCACCAAATAATTAGCGGTATCAAACATTTCTTCCGTTGAGGCTTGGCCACTGCGTTTCGGGGTTAAGCGCCAGCCCACCACCACAATAAAAACCAGGCCCACTAACGCAACCGCAATCCCCACCGGAGAAAAGCTAAACATACCAAAGCTCTCACCGGTCACACTGCCGCGATACGTGGCGATGATAATATTCGGCGGCGTTCCAATCAGCGTAGTTAACCCACCCAGAAGCGAGCCAAACGCCAGGGGCATTAATAGCAGTGAAGGGGAGGTATTGTGTTCACGGGCAAGACGCATAGCTACCGGCAATAGCAGTGCTAAGGCGCCCACGTTATTCATCACGCCAGAAAGCACCACAACGGTGCCAACTAGCACAAGCAGCTGCAGTAGCAACCGTTCGCCGACTTTTAATACTTGGTTGGCAATAATATCCACCACGCCTGAGCGCTCAAAACCACGGCTAAGCACCAACACAGCGGCTACCGTGATAACGGCTGGGTGACCAAAGCCCATAAAGGCAGCTTCGGCGGGTACTAGGTTTTGTACGAAAAGCCTTATCTGCTAACTTTACCTATGCAAAAGCAGCATAGGGGAAAACAATGGTCGGACGTTACGAGATTTCTGATGACGGCTGGGCACAGATCGAAGATATCGTGGCTCCTCCTCAAACCATGGGCAGACCCAGGCGGGATG